>NZ_JARUBE010000002.1 GCF_029626035.1 Micromonospora sp. WMMD980 | reverse complement strand
GTCCCAGGTGTACTTCGTCATTTCCGTCTCCCTCTCGCTCCCTGTACCTATAGTCTAACCCATGCAGTGGACGATCGTCCACTGCATCTCGCCACTTTCTCAAATATTTTCCGGAGTTGACGAAGGTCCACTCAGCGGATAAATTGGGAGCATGGGAAACCCGACCATCGACCCCGACATCCCCCGCCTCTACAGCCTCGCCGAAGCAGCCACCCGCCTCGGCTACAGCTCCAAACAGGGACTCCACAAGCGCCTGGCAGCAGGTGAGATCCCCTGCGGGCGGGTGGGCACCACATTCGTCCTGCGCGCCGACCTCATCGACGCCCTCGCCGAGCAGGAACGCCCCACCGAATAGCCCCGCACACGACGCGGCCCCTGTCTCCACCCGGAGACAGGGGCCGCTCTTTCGCGTCCGAGGGGCTACGTCAACAATTGCGGGACGCGGTTGCGGTGCACGCCGAGCCGACGCGCAATCTCAGCGTTCGACAACCCGCCGGCCTGCATCTCCCTGACCGCAGAGCCCCGGACCGCCCGGAGCGCCTTCTGCTGGACCGGCGCGTCGGCCAACTGCTGCCCGGCCAGCCGCGCCCGCTCCGCCGGATCCTCCACGGCCTCGATGGCATCGGCGGCGGCCTCCCACTCGGCTGGCAGGTCGCCCGCGTAGCTGGCGAGCCTGGCGCGCGACACCTCGCGCGCCCTAGCGACCATCGCAGCCCGCTCGGCCGGATTGTCGGCGACGTTGTACCTGGGCGACTCCTGGGCGATGGTGGCCACCTCGGCGCGTTCCGCCGTCGGTCTATCCGGCAACCAGTCGTAGGTGGTGCGAGCGGGGTCGACCTCCGACCACCACGGCTTCTCCCGCCGGTGCGCGCCCATGCGGCTGGCGGGGGTGCTGGTGATCCCGACGTACAGGAGCTGGCCGTCGCTGTCGCGCAAGCGGTAGAGGGCGGTGGGGACGGCGGCGGGGTGGGTCACTTCTCGTCTCCGGCCTGGCCGTCGGGGTCGAGGTGTCGGTAGACGGTCGAGCGGGCACGGCCGGTCCGCTCGGCCAGGTAGGCCGGCTTCACGCCGAGCTTGTGGGCTGCCCTGACCTTCTCCCACAGCTTCTCGTCGACCTCGTCCGCGTGCTTCGTCGCCCGCTCGACGTCGGCCATCGCGCGCCGTTGCGCCTCGGTCTCGGGAGTCCACTTGGGTCGCGCCACGCGCATGATCTTAGCCCTTCGCTGTCCGATGGTCGTACACCCTTGCCCGTCTGCCCGGGGCGCTGTTAGTGTTGCATCATCGGACACTAACCCACAAGCAGAGGGAGCCAGATGGGCCTGTTCAGCAGGAAGCCGAGCGTCCCGAACACGATCAGCGGCAAGCAGATGGCCGACCTGTCCCGCCGGGCACAGAAGGCCAACCCGCAGATGTTCACCGCCAAGGCCATCAAGCAGCGCAAGGCGTCGCAGGCGCAGCAGAGCAAGGCCAGCCAGAGCTGACCAAGTAGGCGGCCCCCGGCCGGGCGACTCCACCGCCGGCCGGGGGCCTTGACCGGACCCCCTGGAGGCCCGACCCATGTCCATGATGATCGACCGGCTCGTGAAGCGCACCGTCCTGGTGTGCGCCGTGCTGGCCACCCTCGCGTTCGGCGTCAACCACCACGACCACCCGTGCACCGGCCAGCAGGTCGGCGCGGGCGGCATGTGCGTCTCCACCGCCTGGACCGGAGGTGCCGCGTGACGCCCGCCCAGTACGTCCTGATGATCGTCGTCGGTGGGACCGGCACGCCGCTGCTGGTGGCCGAGATCGCCCGCCGGCTGGTGGAGGGCCACGCCAACACCACCGCCCGCGCGATCCGCGAGCAGCAGCCCGCCGCACCGGCCCGGGCCGCCGCCGTCCGTGAGAAGGAGTTGACGCGGTGAGCCTTTTTCGCCGGTTGATCCCCGACCCGGAGCTGGAGCGCGCCCGCGCCGAGGCGTCCCGGGAGCAGGCCCGCGCCGACCTGGAGCGCGCCCGCGTCGAGGCGCAGATCCAGCGGGAGCGCCAGGCCGCCGACGCCGAGTTCGCCCGCCAGCAGACCCTCGCCGACGAGGAGGAGAAGCGGCGCCGCGACGGCGTACGCCGCGCCGAGCGGGAGGAGCGGTCCAAGCGGCGGCGGAAGGCCCGCGCCGAGTTCGCCGCGAAGCTGCGCCCGGTGCTGCCGCTGCTGCTCATCAACGGCGGCGCCGCGTACGCCCAGGGCGCGTACGCCTACGAGGAGATCGCCCCCGCCCACTGGAACACCCCGTCGAAGGTCGCGTTCGCGGTCGCGTTCTCCGCCGCGTTGGAGTCGATCGCTGTGTACGTGCAGTGGCACGCCCACGACGCGCTCCTGCTCAACGCGCACGCCACGGCGGCCGGGCTGCGGCGGGCCGCGTGGGGCATCGCCGGGGTGGTGGCGGCCATCAACTACGCGCACTTCGCCGGTGAGGGCATGGCGCCGACGTCGGCGGCGGTGGCGTTCGCGCTGCTGTCGCTGCTGTCGCCGTGGCTGTGGGGTTTGCACACCCGCCGCGCTCAGCACGTGCAGCTGCTCGCCGAGGACGCCAACCTCATCGACGAGGGCGGCGTGGAGTTCTCCCCGCAGCGGCGGCGCGCGTTTCCGTTCCGGGCGTGGCAGGCCCGCCGCTGGTCCATCGACCACGGGGAGCGGGACCCGCGCCGCGCCTGGGACGGCTACAACCGCGACCGGCGGCGCCAGCTCGCCCAGCGCCCGCCGGCCGGCCGGCTCCGCGCGGCGGTCACCGTGCTGCGCGGCAAGTCCGTCCCGGCCGGCCCGGTCATCGACGGGGAGGTCAGCGACAAGGAGCAGGAGCTGATCGACCTGGTGCTGGCGCAGGCCCGCGCCGCCGGCCCTCGACTGAGGGCGCGGACCGCCACGGCACGCAGCTTCCACTGGCCCGCGCCGCCCGCCATCCCGCCGACCACAACCCGCCACGACGACGGCCTGGACGCGCTCGTGGTGGCGACCTCGGAACCCGCCACCCCGCCCGCCATCGACCCGCCACCGGCCCGCCAGCCGGAGCCGACCGAACCCGCCACCGTGGCGACCCGGCAACCCGCCATCGTGGCGGCTGCCGCACCCGCCACGCGGATCACCCGCCGGGTCGCCATCGACCCGCCAGTGCGACCCGCCAAGTCCAACGCCGACCGGGTCGCCGAACTGGTCGCCAAGAAGCCCGCCATGACGCAGGAGCAGGTCGCCAAGAAGCTCGGCCTCGGCATCCGCACCGTCCAGCGGTACTGGCCCAAGAACACCACCACTGATCGCAAGGAGGACTGACCCCCGATGCCCGAGCAGATCGACCTGGACGAGCTGGAGCCGGTCGTCCCCGCGCCCCGCCCCGGCGAGCCCGACTACTACGAGCCCCGCGGCGAGCAGGTCGCCATCACGCCCGGCACCGACACCGGCAAGCCCGTCGACCTGCCCCGCACCTCCACGACGTTCGCCGACGTCAGCTCGCGGTACAGCGGGCCCCGCAAGCCCATCGTGCCGGCCACCCTGCGCTCCAAGGCGGGCCGGCACGCCATGGTGCAGTGGGCACTCGCCTTCGCCGGCTACACCCTCGCCTACCACGTCACCCGATCCCCGAAGTACCTGGCGAAGACCGCCGTCTTCGCACCCTGGGGGGCGCTGCGGCTGTCCGGCAAGGCCATCCACTGGACGTTCGACCTGGAAGGCTTCGGCATCCGGCAGGACGCCGCCAGCCGCAACAACGTACAGGACTACCTGGCCCTGTCCCGGCAGCGTGACCGGCGCGTGGGCGCCCGCGCCTGGCTGGCCGTGCCTGGGGTGCTGCTGCTGGTCGTGCTGGCGCTGCTGCTGGTGTTCGTCGCGCCGTGGTGGGCGCAGGCCCTCGCCGCGGCCGTCCTGGTGCCGCTGTTCGCGTACGCCGGGCAGCCAATCGACGCGCCGATCGTGGACCGGGTGTTCACCGCTGACAGGTTCGTCCGCCTCACCGCCACCCTGACCCGGCAGGCGATCCTGGCCTGCAACGTCAAGGGCATCAAAGAACCGAAGGACATCAAGTTCCTGTTCGACATCTCTCTCGCCGGCCCCGGCCACGAAGCTCTGGTGCTGCTGCCCGCCGGTGTGCTGGCCACCGACGTCATCGACGAGCGCGACCGCCTCGCCTCCGGGTTCCGGCTGCCGAAGACGCAGGTGTGGCCGGCCACCGTCCCTGGCGAGCACCCCGGCGTACTGTCCATCTGGATCGCCCAGAAGCCTGTGAGCAGCATGAAGGCCCCGGCCTGGCCGCTGCTGGAGAGCGGCACGTTCGACTACTTCACTGACAAGTTCGTCTACGGCCACGACGAGCGGATGCGGCCCGTCTACTACTCCCTGGCCGAGAAGAACTCCCTGTTCGGGGGCATCCCCGGTTCCGGGAAGACCCTTGCGGCGCGGCTGGTCATGCTCGCCGCCATCCTCGACCCGCTGGTCGTGCCGCTGGCGTTCGACCTGAAGGGCTCCGGTGACCTCGACTGCTTCGAGCCGCTGTGCCCGGACGGGCTGCACGGCTCCGGCGCCGACGAGGGCACCAAGGCCGCGGCGATGGCCGCCCTGGAGTGGCTGCTGACCGAGTGCGACGAGCGGGCGCCGCTGGTCCGCAAGTACGCAGCTCAGGGCATGAACACCGCCAACAAGGTCAACCGGCGGATGGCCGAGCACGACGCCCGGCTGCGCCCGCTGGTGGCGTTCTTCGACGAGATCCAGGAACTGATCACCGACCCGACCCACGGCAAGCGGGCGAAGTTCCTGCTCACGTCCATCGTCAAGCGTGACCGGGCGCTCGGCATCCACCTGATCCTCGCCTCGCAGCGCATCGACAAGGAGTCGATCCCGAAGGGCATCAGCAGCAACATGGCCCTGCGGACCTGCCTGGCGGTCACCTCGCACACCGAGGTGAACCTGGTCCTCGGCACCGGTGCGTACTCCGCCGGCGCCCGGCCCACCGAGTTCGAGACGGGCGACTCGACCGGCCCGAAGGACTCCGGGTGGGGCTACCACGCCGGTGACGGGCCGATCCGGCCGCGCCGGTCCAGCTTCGTCGACAACCCGGCGGCCGAGCGGGTCGTGCAACGGGCCCTGGAGATGCGCCAGGGTGACAAGCCGGTCGAGGTGCCGCGTATCGCGCTGCGGAACCTGCTCGCTGACGTCCGGCAGGTGTGGTTCGAGGGCGAGGAGGCGATCTGGTCGGAGCTGATCGTGCCGCGGTTGAAGCATCTCGACCGGGACGCGTACGGCGATCTGACCGTCGAGGTGTTCGGCGCGTGGATGGCTCGGGCCGGGGTGAAGACGGAGAGCATCAACCGGCGGATCGACTCCAGCTCGACCAAGCGGGCCACCCGGGCCGGCGTGAAACTGGCCGCCCTGGAGGCCCGGATCGCCGAGAAAACCGCCGAGACGATCGCCTCAACCGACCTCGCTGAGGTCGAGGACTGATAGCCCCTGCTAGGGCTAGCGCTAGCCCCTCCTCTAGGCCCTCTGAGCTGGGAACTAGGCGCTAGCCCCGCAGGCGGTCCGATCCCCGGAAACGCCCCCTGGAGGCGCTGTGAGAGGCACGCTGACCACTACCGCTATCGGTGTCGCCCTGGTCCTGTTCGTGGTCGCCAGGATCGCGCTGTTCCCGCTGAAGGACTGCTGGTGCTGCAGCGGGCAAGGTGTGCACCGCTCCGACCTGAACCGGAAGCATCAGCGCCGCTGCTGGTGGTGCAAGGGCACCGGCAAGCGGTGGCGGATCGGGCGCCGGATCTGGAACCGGATGCGGCAGAAGCACCACGACGCCCGCTGACCCGGACGCAGCGACGCCCCCGACCACGCGATGGTCGGGGGCGTCCTCGTGTTCAGCGGGCGAGGGCGGCGGCGCGCTTCCGGCGGTGCTCGGCGAGGAGCTGGGCCGCGTACGCGCCGGCCTCGCACGTCCCGGCCCGACAGTCCGGGCACTGCCGGTGCGCCTCCAGGATCGTCGCCCCGACCGCGACGTCGCCCCGCTGCCCGAGGTCCGGGCACATCCCGGTCACCGGTTCACCGCGTCGTACAGAGCCGGGATCCAGACCGCCACCTTCACGCACCACTCCCGCGCGCACGCCACCGACTCCCAGTGGCACTCCGGCATGTGCACCAGCAGCCACACCCAGCCCGGCACGCCCTCCATGTCGCCGACCTTCACGACCCGCACGTCCATGTAGATCGTGCCGAGCTGACCCATGTGGCTCGCCCACTCGCCGGGGCGCAGCGACACCCTGGTCCCGGCCGGGATCTCGGGGACGGTCACCGGTACTCACCTCCGCCCTCGTTGCGGATGCGTGCCGCCTGGTCGAGTAGGCGGCGGCGCGCGTTGCGCGCATCCGCCTCGTCTACGCGCCGCCCGAGAGTTGGGCGGGTCGACGGTTCGGGCCGACCGATCAGCCGGCGGACAAGGGTACGGATCGGCTGTGCCACACACGCCTCCCTCGGTCGGGTGGGCGCGGCGACGGGTGTCGTGGTGCAACCTCCGCCGCCGCTACCCGGGGCGCGGTGCTCGCGGACAGTGGGCCCTGTCGCTCACGCCGTGCCCGGCCGGATGCGACCGCAGCCACGCTCTGGGTGCTGAAGGCTTCGCACTGCCGCATCCGTCGCCAGCGAACAATTCGCCGACGCATTGGTCACGATCGCATCGTTCCTTCAAGGTCACAAGAGCGACACGGATAGTGAACAAGAAGAGGGCCGGCACCCCGGATGGGATGCCGGCCCTCTTATCGCGAGGAATCAGATGTGGTCGAACGCCCCGGCCTTCGCCCCGGCCAGGAACGCCGTCCACTCCGCCCGGTTGTAGACCTGGATCGGCGCATCCGCGCCGGCCTTGCTGTCGGCCACGGCCACGTCCCCCGATCCGTCGGCCGCCACCGAGAGGTAGATGCACCCCTCGTTGCCGCCGGACTCCGGGCTCTTCTCCCACGCGGCGAAGCGCGGGTCAGTGGTGTTGCTGAATCGCGGGTCGGACATCGGATCTCCTCACATCGTGGCGGCCAGCTTGTCGGCCGCCTCGCGGATGTACGCCGCACTGTCCGCGTCAGACAGTGCGGCCTCACGCAGCCGCAGATGCAACTGCGCGTACCCCGACACGTCCTCCGGCTCCGTGACGAGTAGCGCTTTCGTCACGTTGTCGACCACCACGATCGGCGGATCGTCCATGTCGGGGTAGCTCACGTGGCTGTACGGCGCCCGAGGGGCGTAGCCGTCGGCCAACTGCTGCGAGTCCAGCGGCACCACCCGCACGCTGACGTGCTCGGCGCCGATCAGCGCCAGGAGGTGGTGCAGCTGCTTCAGCATCACGTCGGCGGGCACCGGCCGTCGGCGGATCGCCTGCTCCTCCAAGACCAGCTCGTAGTTCGCTTCACCACCGCCGACGCTCTGCCTCTGCCGCTGCATCCGGCCCCGCACGATCGCGTCGGTGTCGGTGATCGGTCCGTCCCCCGTGACCGCGAGAACCCGGTGGTGGGCGTACTCGGGAGTCTGCACGAGACCGGGAAGCAGCATGCCGGCGTACTCGCGGATCATCGACGCACCCGCCTCGACGAGCGCCCAGGTGCGCTGCCCGTCGCCCATCCGGCTGTGGGCAGGCGCGTCCCACCAGCGGCCGGTGAGCGCGTCCTCGGCGTACGCCTCGATGCGCGTCCAGTCAGGCCCGCCGCGCGGCACCTCAAGGGCGTCGAGCAGCCGCCGGATGGACAGCAGATTGGCGCGACGGTGCACGTCGCCGAACGGGTTCTCGGTCCGGGAGATCACCGAGGCGGAGATGCCGCTGCGCCGGCTCAGCTCGGCGTGGTTGATGCCGCGGTCGAGTCGCAGCTTCAGCAGCGCGGCGGAGAGCCGCCGCTGGCGGGCCAGCGGGTTCGGGGTCACCGGTCCGACCTTCCTTTGCCGAGTCGAATCGTGCCGGTCGGCACGACATGAGCGTACTCAATGCGCACCGGCGACGGCGTTACCTGGATCGGTGTGCCCCGATACGCTGGGATGCACCCTCGACGCGGGTCGGGGCGGAGGGCCTGGCCGCGTCAGCCGGGCCCTCCACCACGCGCAAGGGGGACCCCGGGATCCCCGGGTGCCGGGATGTGAAGGCGTGTGCGGTCCGTACCGTGCGACCGTGCTCGACCCCCACCTGGACCGGCCGCTCTTCCGGCAGCTCGCCGACGCCCTGCGGGACCAGATCATCACCGGCCAGCTCACACCGGGCAGCGCCGTGCCGTCCATCAAGGCGCTGGAGCACCGGTACGGGGTCAGTCGGGAGACCATCCGCCGGGCGCTGGCCGCGCTGCGCGTGGAAGGCCTCGTCGTCGCCGAGCGGGGCTACGGTACGCGGGTGGTCGACGAGCAGCCGCGCGAGCAGGTGAAGGTCCCTCGCGGCGCCCGGGTGCGGTCGCGGATGCCCACCGAGGCCGAGCGCGCCGAGCTGGGCATCGAGCCGGGCGCCGTGGTGCCCGTCCTGGTCGTGACGCTCGGCGGCCGGGTGCGTGGCGTGTACGCGGCAGACCGCGTGGAACTCACGTTCAGCTGACCGGGAATGTGCGTTACGCACACGTTACGGCCGGTGCGGGATTTTTCGTTGTTGGCTGAAACTTCTTGAGTGTCGTGCAGGCCGGGCGCATGATCGGCGATCTACCTTGCAGAAAGCGCGCGGGGGTGCGCGCTCAGTGATCATGTGGGGGACGTCATGTCGAACAGGAGTGACAACACAGCCGCCGCAGCACCGATCCGGCTCGCCATCGCCCACCAGCGAGCCCACGACAAAGCCGAACGGGAGCAGCGCACCGCCCACGGACCCGGCCGGTGGCACCGAGGGCTGCTCGTCGCCGCCACCATCGCCGCACCGGCCAGCTGGATGGGACTCGCCTGGGCCGTCGCCATGTGGCACAACCACCAGGCGCTGTTCGGCCACCTCGTCTACGTCGGGTTCGCCACCGTCCTCGCACCCGTCGCCGTCGTCCTGGCCGTCGGCTACGTCGTACGGCGGGGCCAGGCCGAACAGCACCACGAACTCCTCGTCGCCGTCGACGCGCTGCTCATCGAAGCGGCGAAGCGCGACGCCGACCTCGACCCCGCCAGCGCCGAAGCCGTCGAACGCATCGGCATGCGCCTGCTCAACGGCACCAGAACCAGCTGATCACACACGGCTAATAGCACTTTGCAATTCTCCACGATCGTGGAGTATTAGAAAGTGCGAGAACTGCTACCAGCGGAATTGCACTTCCACGCGCTCATTCTCCGGCTGCCGCCAGTGCTCCGCCGGCCGGACCACGACCCGCTCGACCACCGCGCGTAGCGCCTTCCCGCGCTCGGCCATCGTCATGTCCGGCCACAACCGAAGCAGCGTCTCCACCGCCGTCGCCTCCCGCTCCGGGTCGGGCACCTCCACCGCCGGCGCCAGGCGGGCCAGCTCGGCGGCGGCTGCCTGCTCCGTACGGCGCAGGCCGGACAGGGCCTCCTGGTAGACGGCGTCGGGTAGCTGGTCGAGCGCGTTGCGCGTGGCCAGCTTCACCATCGCGGCCCGGGCCTCGGCCACCTCCCGCTCCAGCCGCCCCCGATCCGCGCGCCCGGCGGTAGCCCGGGCCAGCCGCGCCGCCCGCGTCCCGGCGTCGGTGCGCAGCCGCCGCGCGTAGTCGGCGACCTGGGCGAGCACCTCGTCCTCCACCCGGGCCAGCAGCGGGCGGCCCACACCCGGGCAGCCGCCGCCCTTCACGTCGCCGCGGCCCTGCCCGCAGACGAGGCGGTCCCCCTGCCGCTGAAGCCGGTGACCCTGCGGGCATTCGACGAGGCCCACCAGCGACCAGGTGTGCGCCAGCGCCCGCGGCGGGGTTCCCGCTTCCCGGGCGAGCCGGCGTTGCACCCGGATCCACGTGTCCGGGTCGGTCAGGGCGTCGTGCTCGCCGGGTAACACCTGGTCGCCGGCGACGACCAGACCGAGGTACGCCGGGTTCCCGAGCAGCTTCTTCACGTTCGGGGTGTGCATCGGGGTGGCGCGCACCCCGGCCAGGTAGGCGGTGACCTCGCCGATCGGCTCGTCGGCGGCGTACCGGCGGAACACCTCGGTGATCGCCGGCCCGAGCGTCAGGTCCGGGGTGAGGCGCTTGCCCTGCTTGACGTAGCCGAGGGGGCGGCCGTGGTGCTGGCCGCGGTCGGCGCGGCGGGCGATCGCGGCGGACCAGCCGCGGCCGATCTCCCGGGCCCGGTACTGGGCCACGTTCAGCATGTTGATCAGCATCATCTCGCCGGCCGGCGTGGACGTGTCGATGTGCTCGGTGGCGGAGATGATCCGCACGCCGTCGGCCGCCAGCTCGCGCAGGAAGAGCAGGCTCTCCAGGACGTCGCGGCCGAAGCGCGACACGTCGTAGACGGCGAGGGCGTCGAGCTGGCCGGAGCGGGCGAGCGCCCGTACCCGGTCGATGCCCTCGCGGCTGAAGTGGGTGCCGGTGACGTCGATGTCGTCGATGACGGCGACTTCGGTCATGCCGTGGGTGGCGCGGCGCATCGCCGCGGTCTGCACGTCGGGCGAGTGGAAATCGTCTCCTGACCTCCCCATCAACGAGCTGACGCGCACGTAGAGGACGACGCGGGTCGGTCGGTCCGGAACGGCGGCGAGCGGGCGGCGGCGGGGCATCAGCTCGCGGCGCGGTCCGGCCTCTGCGTGCCGCGCTCCTGCTGCTCGGCTACCTGAGCCAGGTAGCGCAGTGTGGCCCGGATGGTGGCCTTCTCGGCCTCGCTGGCGTCTGGGCTGGTCAACCGACGCATGATGATCTTCAGGTCGGGGTCGAGGGGCACATCGCGCGAGGGTCGGGTCTGCGCAGTGGTGCCGCTGCGGAGCCCTGCCGCGGCGAGGGCTTCGTCCGGGTCCAGGCCGAAGAGGCCCGCGAATGCCTCGACGACGGGCGCCCTCTCAGGCCGGCTCTCCCCGGACTCCCAGCGACCGATCGTGCCGCGGTCCACGCTGAGGCGGCGGGCGAGCTCAACCTTGCTCATCCCGACGTGCTCGCGGGTGGCGCGCACGTATGCGGCCCAGGTGCCGCGTTGGGGTGCTGGAGTGGTGCCCACGTGCACACCGTAGAGCAGCCCGCCGTGCATTTCCGCAGGTCGCGGGGGGTCTGGGTGGGTGGTGTGGCGCTCTTGCCGCATCCTCTGGCGTCTGCGCCGAAGTAGACGGACGTCACTCTCTCCACGTTGCATGCGTGCAACGGTAGGTGCCCGACCGGTCGCGCTCAAATCAGCCGAACGGCTGATGTGTTGCATGGTTGCAACATCACCGTGTTGCGGCGTACGGTCTGCTGCATGAGTGCAGCACCGACACGAGGCGACATTGCAGCATCGTCGCCGATCCGGCTGCGAACCGACGTGTTCGATCGGCTCGCGACATCCCTCGCGGACACCGAGCAGGACCGGGCGAACCTGCTCGGCCTCGACCGGGCCACCCTCTGGCGCATCCGCAAGGGGCAGACGCCCACCCTGCGGGTTGCCATGCGCATCGCCGAGTCCCTCGGCTCCACCGTCGACGAGCTGTTCGAGGTCGCGCCGTGACGCACCCGCCCAGCGGCCCACAGACGCCGCCGCCGCCGTCCGGCCCCCGAGTCCCGAAGGTCGCCCCGATCGACCCGGACAGCCCCGCCGGCCGCGCCGCCACCGAGGCGCTGTCGCAGGCACTCGCCGAGATCCAGGTCGCCATCTGGCGGCGCAAGGCCGCCGCGAAGAACGCAGCGGCCTGAGCACGACGAAGCCCCCGCCGTCCGACCGGCAGGGGCTCCCCACCCGGATCCAAGCCCAACACGAGGAGTCCAAGTGCAGACGCAGAGTACCCCGATCATCCGCCGGGACCTCCACACCAGCCCGGCTTCCCTCGCGGCCGCGCTCCGCAGCGCCGCCGACCAGCTCGACCTGATGGGCCACGTCGAGATCAGCCCCATCGCTCTCCAGCTCAACCTCCAAGCCGTGGCCCACCAAGGCACCTTTGAGCAGCGCAAGGACACCATCGACGCGCTGGGCATCGCCCTGGTCGGCGAGCCGGGCGTCACCGAGGACTGCGACGGCCCGTACCACCGGCTGCCCTTCGAGCACCGCGGAGCGCGGGGCGACTGCGACATCGCGCTCTACACCGCCAGCAACGACTCTCGCCGTGGCGGCGCCCGATGAGCCACCCGACGAACCCGTACCCCGGCCCGAACCCGCCGACCGGGCCCGGCCCGTGCGTCGACGACCCGACCGGCCTGACCTTCGACCGGGCCGACCTGGACGAGCCGGCCACCACCCGCACCGCCGGCGCCGGCTGGGCGGTCACCGGCCGGGGCCCGTACGCCATGCAGATCAAGGACTGCTGCGGCATCGGCGCCGGCGAGGCCTGCGACTGCGCCGAGATGACCCGCCAGCTCCACCACGCCCCGGTGATCCGGCTTGCGCCGTTCAACCTCCGCCAGCTCGCCGCGCAGCACATCACCGCCGCCGAGCAGGACCGGCGAGAGCGAGGTGCCGCATGAGCCTGTTCCCGACTCCGTTCCGCCTCACCCTACTCGACCGGGTCGCCGCCGGCACCGTCCAGTACGGCATCGGCCCCGACGGCTCGCCCACCGGCCCGCGGCGCGCTCCGGCCGCCTGGGACGTCAGCGACCCGCACCGTGGGCCGCAGAAGGTCACCGCCGCCATCACGGAGATGGCGACCGCCGGCTGGGTCGAGCGTCCGGACCGGTCTGCGGTCTGGCGGCTGACTCGGCTCGGTCGTGCCGTTCACTCCGTGCGGCTCATGGACTACGGCACGCACGCCGTCGCCGAGACCGGCCCCGTCGACGAGCCGACGTACCTCGGCATCGTTGAGGGCGACCCGAACCGGCCGTCGCGGTGGCTGGCCCGGGTCGGCCCGGACACAGTCGCCGGCCTGCGCCGGCCCGCCGCGGTCGCCGCGCTGCACCGCCTGGCCGTCGCCGCGGTCGTCGCCATGGAGGCCGACGCCCTGGACGGTGCCGCGTGACCCGCCGCCGCACGTGGGGCCTCGCCCTGCTCACCAGCCTCGCCCTCTGGACCGCCCTCTACGGCATCGCCCACTGCGTCGCCACCGCCACCTGGAACTTCGTCACCCTGCTCGCCCAGGCGGCGGCATGAACACCGCGCTGACCATCTGGGCGCTCGCGTCCATCGGCGTGTGCGTGGTCGTCGCCCTGGCTGTGTACGGGCCGGTGCTCGCCCCGGTACGCCGCGAAGGCCGCGCCGTCACCCGGGCCGCGCAGACCGCGACCGCCGCCATCGAGGCTCGGGCCGCCGAGGTCGACCTCACCCCCGCGCAGCAGCAGGCCATCGACGCGTTCCGCGCTCAGCTCGCCGCGCTGCCCACCGCCGCCGAACCCCGGCCCATTTGGAAGGACCTCCTGCCGTGAGCACCACCTACACCGGCCGGCACCGCCGCGGCGCCGTCGTGCCCGCCCCCGCCGACTACAACCCCCTCGCACCCGCCGACCGGCAAGCCCTCGCCCCCCACCACTGGGCCGACCGGGCCCTGCCCGCCGGCCCCGACGAGCGCACCGGCCGCATCGACCCGACCGTCGTGCAGGCGCTGCGCCAGCCCACCCCCGTCGACCAGGACCGCACGCAGATCCTCGCCGACATCCGCGCCGGCGCGAACACCCCGCCGGAAGTCCTCGCCTCCCTCAACGCGTGGAAGGCCGCCGGCTGCCCCATGACCGACGAGACGGGAGACCAGCAGTGACCGCCCTCACCATGCCGGCCGCGCCGGAGGTCGCGCCGATCGACCTGCGCGCCATCCGGCTCATCGCCGCCGGCTACACCGTCCGCCAGGTCGCCCGCAGTCTCGGCTCCAGCGAGGCCGCGACCTGGTCGCGACTCGCACGGATGCGCAGGCAGCTCGGCGCGAAGACCCTCACGCACGCCGTCGTCATCCTGGCCCGCGCCGGCCAGCTCGACCTCACGGAGATCACCCGATGACCGACACCGACCTGCGACTGGCCGACCTCGTCGGCACCGAACAGCCGCCCCCGCCGGCGCCCGTCGCCACCGGCGACCTCGACTTCGCGCCCCAGCAGGAAGAGGCCATCCGCCGCATCACCGACTGGTACGCCGACGGGGACAGCCAGGTGTTCCGGCTGTTCGGCTACGCCGGCACCGGCAAGACCACCCTCGCCCGGCACATCGTCGAAGGCCTCGGCGTCTCCGCCCTGTACGCGGCGTTCACCGGCAAGGCCGCCTACGTCCTGCGGTCGAAGGGCTGCGACGGCGCGTCGACCGTCCACAGCCTCATCTACCAGCCTGTGGAAAAGGCCCGCAAGCGGCTGGAGGGGCTGAAGGCGCAGCTGCGCGACAGCGACGACCCGGGCGAACGGGCCGAGCTGGCCCGGCACATCGCCGCCGAACAGGCGAAGATCGACAGCCCGGACTGGATCCTCCGCGATGAGTCCGAGCTGTCCGCCGCCAACCTCCTCGTCCTCGACGAGGTGTCGATGGTGGGCGAGCGGATGGCCTACGACCTGCTCACCTACGGCACGAAGATCCTGTGCCTCGGCGACCCCGCCCAACTCCCGCCGGTCGACGGCGGCGGCTACTTCATCAACGCCGCACCCGACCACCTCCTCACCGAGATCCACCGCTCCGCCCTCGACAGCCCCGTCACCCGGATGGCCACCGCCATCCGCGACAGCCAGCCCGGCCAGCGCAACTACGGCATCACCGGGCAGGACGGCGACTCCGGCCGCCTCGACCGCATGTCGATCGGTGAACTGCTGGAGTTCGACCAGGTCCTCGTCGGCCGCAACGCCACCCGCTGGCAGGCCGTGCACCTCCTGCGGGCGCTGCGCGGCCTCACCGGCGGCCCCCAGGCCGGCGACCGGATCATCGCCCTCGCCAACAGCGGCGAGGCCGAGGTGTTCAACGGCCAGCAGTTCGACGTCGTCGACACCCTCGACAGCGACCGACCCGACCGACACCGCCTCGTCGTCCGCGACGACGAAGGCAACCAGCGGGACCTGACCTGCTGGGCGTCCGGGTTCCGCGACCTGGAGGGCGAGAAGCAGGCGAAGCGGGACGGCCGCGGCACCGTCGTGGCCGCCACCTTCGCCCAGGCCATCACCACCCACAAGAGTCAGGGCTCCCAGTGGCCCCGCGTCCTCGTCGTCGACGAGAGCTCCGTCTTCTACGGCGCCGCGTACCGCGAGCACGCGAAGACGCTCGGCCCGGCCGCTGCCGCGATCGAGGGGCACGTCAACGGCCGACGGTGGCTGTATACGGCGATCACGCGGGCGTCACACCGGGCCGTCATCGTTCCCAGCCTCAACGGAGTCCTCTCATGACCACGCCGAAGCGCATCCAGCGCCGTCGTACCCCCGGCTGGCGGATGCCCGCCAACACCGCCTACGTCGGCCGCCCCACCAAGTTCGGCAACCCCTTCGGCTACCACCAGCAGATGGGCGGCCTCGTCCACTACGGCCCGAACCACCTGGAGCGGTTCGGCCGCGCCTGGGACTTCGAGGGCCGCATCAGCGGCGACGGCAACCGCCACGACATGTGGTTCAGCCAGGAGGACGTCGTCGAGACCTACGTGCGGTGGGGCACCCGCGCCGAGCTGGTCGAGCTGTTCCGGCTCACCCTCACCCGCCCGACGCCCGGCATGCTCTTGTCGTACCCGAGCCGCGGCGGCCGGTTCCTCAAGGTCTCCATCGCGGACATCCGCCGCGACCTCGCCGGCAAGAACCTCGCCTGCTGGTGCCCCATCGGCGAACCCTGCCACGCCGACGTCCTCTTGGAGATCGCCAACGCCCCGGTCGTCGCTGAGCTGGTGACGGCATGACGTCGGCGGTGGACAGCGAGCTGGCCGCGCTCATCGAGTCGCTGCGCCTCGCCCCGACCCCGGCCGCTCCGGCCGAGCCGCGCTGTGCGGTCACCGAGCTGCTCGTCACCGCCTGCGCGCACTGCCGGCCGGCCGTCGACGAGGAGCCGGCCCGCCTCGGCCCGTGGATCAGCGCCACCTACCGCGGCCGGTGCGGCGGCTGCGGCGCCACGATCGAGGAGCTCGACGAGATCCGCGCCGACCCGACCCGGGGCGGCTGGCTCGGCCGATGCTGCGGCGAGCAGCCGGTCACCGCGCCGGCCGGGCAGACCCCTGACGGGCTGATCGTCGCGCCGGCGCCGCAGATCGCGGTGCCGGCCGGCCCGCCGCCGTCGACCGTGGCCGAGATGCGGGAAGTCCTCGGTGACCTCGACGCGTCCCGGCCCCGCAGCCAGCAGGTCCGGCTCGGCCCGTCCGAACTGGGCACCCCCTGCCAGCGGCAGATCGCCATGAAGCTCGCCGGCATCGTGCGGCAGCCGGAGGACAAGCGGCCTCCGTGGGCGCCGATGCAGGGCACCGCCATGCACGGCCTCATGGAAGAGGCGCTGCGCTTCCACAACGCGCAGCTCGGCCGCGAACGGTGGCTCGTCGAGGAGGCCCTGGTCGTCGACCCCGGTCTGCCCGACGTCGACCCGATCACCGGCCACGGCGACGCGTACGACACCGACCACGGGATGGTCGTCGACTGGAAGTACACCGGCGTCACCGCCCTGCGCGCCGTCAAGCGCAAGACCGTCCCCAACGACCAGCTCGTCAAGCCCGAGTACCGGGTCCAGGCCCACCTGTACGGGCGCGGCCACGAGCGCGCCGGCCGCGACGTCCGCTACGTGCGGCTGGTGTTCCTGGCCCGCTCCCACGACTACGCGGACAGCGCGGAGTGGACCGAGGAGTACCGGCCCGACATCGCCGAATGGGCCGTCAACCGGTTCTACGAGACCCACGACCTCATCGGCGTCAACGGCCTCAACCTCGCCGCCAACCCCGAACTGTGGCCCGCGGTGCCCGCCGAGCCCGGCAAGGCGTGTTCGTGGTGCCCGTTTCGAAGGGTCGGCGGGCCGGCGGACCAGACCGGCTGCCCGGGCGATACCGACCAGAAGATCAACAACCAGCTCCGTGGGCTGATCGCATGACCGCCACCACGCTGGAGCGCCTCCGCCGCGGCTTCGTGCAGGGCGGCGACGACGAGTGCTGGCTGTGGCATCGGGCGAAGGACCCGTTCGGCTACGGGCGCATCTGGCACGACGGCGGCATGCGCCTTGCCCACCGGGTGATGTTCGAGCTCCACCGCGGCCCGGTCCCGGAGGGCCTAGTCCTCGACCACCTGTGTCGGGTGACCAGTTGCGTCAACCCGGCTCACCTCGAACCGGTGGCGCACGCGGTCAACGTCCGGCGAGGCAACTCCGGCAGGGCGCAGGCGGCAAGGACCCACTGCCCGCGCGGCCACGAGTACACGGAGGACAACACGCACATCGGGAAGAGCGGCAGTCGCTTCTGCCGCACCTGCGACAAGAGCCGAAGCCAGGACAAGAACCGGATCCGGAACCTCCGGAGAAGAGGAGTCATCAAGTGACCAGCATCGATGCAAACAGCCTTTTGATGGGTGGCGGCATCAAGTCCGTCAACTGGAAGGACAACCCGGTCGGCCACACCGTCATCGGCACCATCACCGAGACGCCGAAGGTCGAGCAGATGAAGAAGTTCAACTCCGACGAGCTGGACTTCTGGCCCTCCGGCGACCCGAAGATGCAGATCATCGTCACCCTCCAGACCGACCAGCGGGACCCGGCCAACGCCGACGACGACGGCAAGCGCCGCCTGCACATCTCGCCGCGCATGATGACCTGCGTCCGCGAGGCCATCCTGAAGGTCGGCGCGAAGGGCCTGGAGATCGGCGGCCGGCTCGCCGTGCAGCGCGTCGGCGGCACCGGCGCCGTCGGCGACCCGTACACCTTCGCCGCCGAGTACGGCGCGCCGACCGTCGACCCGGGCGGCCTCCTCGGCGGCGGCCAGGGCACGCCGGCCGCCGCGCCGGTGTCGGCCGCGGCGCAGTCCCTCGGCATCAGCACTCCGCCGGCCGCCACGGCAGGTATCGCGTGCCCGCCCGGCATGGACCCGGGCAAGTGGGCCGCCCTCCCGGTCGAGCAGCAGCGCGCCATCTCCGCCGCCATGGCCCCCCAGCCGGCCACCCCCGGTGTCACCCCGCCGTTCTGATCCCGCCCGCTCCACCCAGCTCAACCGCCGGCCCCGACCCCGCCCGGGGCGGGGCCGGCCCCATCAAGATCGGAGCATCGATGACCATCACCACGGCGGGACGGCCCCACGGCTACGCCCGATACAAGCTCGATGGCTGCCGCTGCTACACCTGCTGCTTCGACGTCTCCGAGTACAACCGGCGCCGCGACAAGGCCATCGCCGCCGGCACCTGGCGCAGCGACACCACCCCGGTACGTGCCCACATCCGCTCCCTGATGGCCGCCGGCATGGGCTGGAAGCAGGTCGCCAAGACCGCCGACGTCAACCCCAGCACCGTCGGCCGCATCCTCTACGGCCGCCCCGACCAGGGAACCCCACCACCCAAGACCACCCGCTACGACATCGCCCAAAAACTCCTCGCCGTCAAGCTGAACCTGCACCCCAACACACCGATCGACGCCACCGGCACCATCCGCCGCATCCGCGCCCTCGCCGCGATCGGCCACACCCTGACGGCCATCGCCGAGGGGATCGGCTGGACCCTGCAGAACCTCAGCCACCTGGCGCACTCCGACGCCGGCCCGCGCGGCCGCCACGTCGAGGTCCGCACCGCCCAGGCCGTCGCCGGCCTCTACGACTCCTGGTCGATGACCGTCCCCACCGGCTGGGTGTGCGACCGGGCCCGCCGGCGCGCCGCCGAACTCGGCTGGCCGCCCCCGCTCGCCTGGGACGACGACCAGATCGACGACCCGACCGCCACCGCACACACCAGCGCCGTTCGGAAGGCCACTGCGTGAACGCCACCATCGACCAGGCCGCCGTCCGCCGCTGGCTCGGCATCCTCCACGGCGACAGCCCAGGCCACGTGCACATCTGCTCCACCGACGACTGGACCGGCCGCACCTACCCCGCCGACCAGCTCGACGCCGCCGCCGGCTACGTCGCTCACCTCGACACGACCGGCCGCGAAGGCATCTACCTGCGGGTCACCAGCCTCACCCGGCCACTGCCGGCCGGGCAGCGCGGCGGCGCCGCCGACTCCGCCGCGCTGCCCGCCCTGTGGGCCGACCTCGACCTCGCCGGCCCCGGCCACGCCGAACAGGACCTCCCGCCCGACGAGACCGCCGGCCGCGCCGTCATCGCCGCCACCGGCCTGCCCGAGCCCACCATCTGGGTGCACTCCGGCGGCGGCCTCTACCCGATCTGGCTCCTCAACCAGCCCCACACGCTCACCGGCGACAACCTCGACCAGGCCAAGCAGCTGGCGAAGGATTGGCAGCGGGTCATCGAGCACGCCGCCGCCTCGCTCGGCTGGCGCTACGGCCGCGGCGTCGGCGACCTCGCCCGCGTGCTGCGCATCCCCGGCACCGTCAACCGCAAAGCCGGCCTCGCCCGCCCCTGCCGCATCACCGCCGCCATCCCCACCCGCTACACCGTGCAGCAGCTCGTCGACGCCCTGGCCGACGCCACCGCGCGCATCACCCCGCCCGAGCCGACCACCGTGGGCACCTCGCTGGTCGGCGCGCCCGCCGGACCACGACCCGACGGGCAGCTCGCGCCCGGCGAGGACTTCAACACGCGCGTCGAGTGGCCGCAGATCCTCGGCCCGGCCGGCTGGCGCGAGCACTACCGCTCCGACGACGTCACCTACTGGACCCGGCC
>NZ_JARUBE010000001.1 GCF_029626035.1 Micromonospora sp. WMMD980 | reverse complement strand
GCGGAGCATCGCGGCCTGTTCGGTGGCCGGGTCGGGTAGGGGGCTGCCGTAGCCCTGCTGGCCGAGAGCCTTCGCGGCGGCCTTGTGGTCGCCGCCGAAGTGCAGGGCCGCGTAGGTGCCGAACTTGGAGTGCGACTCGCCGCCGTCGAGCGGCGCGGCGCCGGTGGTGAAGACGTGCAGCCGGTCGGTGCCGAGGGCGTTGGTGGAGGCGCTGATGCCGGTGGGCTTGCCGGGCCGGGTCCAGTAGGTGACGTCGTCGGAGCGGTAGTGCTCGCGCCAGCCGGCCGGGCCGAGGATCTGCGGCCACTCGACGCGCGTGTTGAAGTCCTCGCCGGGCGCGAGCTGCCCGTCGGGTCGTGGTCCGGCGGGCGCGCCGACCAGCGAGGTGCCCACGGTGGTCGGCTCGGGCGGGGTGATGCGCGCGGTGGCGTCGGCCAGGGCGTCGACGAGCTGCTGCACGGTGTAGCGGGTGGGGATGGCGGCGGTGATGCGGCAGGGGCGGGCGAGGCCGGCTTTGCGGTTGACGGTGCCGGGGATGCGCAGCACGCGGGCGAGGTCGCCGACGCCGCGGCCGTAGCGCCAGCCGAGCGAGGCGGCGGCGTGCTCGATGACCCGCTGCCAATCCTTCGCCAGCTGCTTGGCCTGGTCGAGGTTGTCGCCGGTGAGCGTGTGGGGCTGGTTGAGGAGCCAGATCGGGTAGAGGCCGCCGCCGGAGTGCACCCAGATGGTGGGCTCGGGCAGGCCGGTGGCGGCGATGACGGCGCGGCCGGCGGTCTCGTCGGGCGGGAGGTCCTGTTCGGCGTGGCCGGGGCCGGCGAGGTCGAGGTCGGCCCACAGGGCGGGCAGCGCGGCGGAGTCGGCGGCGCCGCCGCGCTGCCCGGCCGGCAGTGGCCGGGTGAGGCTGGTGACCCGCAGGTAGATGCCTTCGCGGCCGGTCGTGTCGAGGTGAGCGACGTAGCCGGCGGCGGCGTCGAGCTGGTCGGCGGGGTAGGTGCGGCCGGTCCAGTCGTCGGTGGAGCAGATGTGCACGTGGCCTGGGCTGTCGCCGTGGAGGATGCCGAGCCAGCGGCGGACGGCGGCCTGGTCGATGGTGGCGTTCACGCAGTGGCCTTCCGAACGGCGCTGGTGTGTGCGGTGGCGGTCGGGTCGTCGATCTGGTCGTCGTCCCAGGCGAGCGGGGGCGGCCAGCCGAGTTCGGCGGCGCGCCGGCGGGCCCGGTCGCACACCCAGCCGGTGGGGACGGTCATCGACCAGGAGTCGTAGAGGCCGGCGACGGCCTGGGCGGTGCGGACCTCGACGTGGCGGCCGCGCGGGCCGGCGTCGGAGTGCGCCAGGTGGCTGAGGTTCTGCAGGGTCCAGCCGATCCCCTCGGCGATGGCCGTCAGGGTGTGGCCGATCGCGGCGAGGGCGCGGATGCGGCGGATGGTGCCGGTGGCGTCGATCGGTGTGTTGGGGTGCAGGTTCAGCTTGACGGCGAGGAGTTTTTGGGCGATGTCGTAGCGGGTGGTCTTGGGTGGTGGGGTTCCCTGGTCGGGGCGGCCGTAGAGGATGCGGCCGACGGTGCTGGGGTTGACGTCGGCGGTCTTGGCGACCTGCTTCCAGCCCATGCCGGCGGCCATCAGGGAGCGGATGTGGGCACGTACCGGGGTGGTGTCGCTGCGCCAGGTGCCGGCGGCGATGGCCTTGTCGCGGCGCCGGTTGTACTCGGAGACGTCGAAGCAGCAGGTGTAGCAGCGGCAGCCATCGAGCTTGTATCGGGCGTAGCCGTGGGGCCGTCCCGCCGTGGTGATGGTCATCGATGCTCCGATCTTGATGGGGCCGGCCCCGCCCCGGGCGGGGTCGGGGCCGGCGGTTGAGCTGGGTGGAGCGGGCGGGATCAGAACGGCGGGGTGACACCGGGGGTGGCCGGCTGGGGGGCCATGGCGGCGGAGATGGCGCGCTGCTGCTCGACCGGGAGGGCGGCCCACTTGCCCGGGTCCATGCCGGGCGGGCACGCGATACCTGCCGTGGCGGCCGGCGGAGTGCTGATGCCGAGGGACTGCGCCGCGGCCGACACCGGCGCGGCGGCCGGCGTGCCCTGGCCGCCGCCGAGGAGGCCGCCCGGGTCGACGGTCGGCGCGCCGTACTCGGCGGCGAAGGTGTACGGGTCGCCGACGGCGCCGGTGCCGCCGACGCGCTGCACGGCGAGCCGGCCGCCGATCTCCAGGCCCTTCGCGCCGACCTTCAGGATGGCCTCGCGGACGCAGGTCATCATGCGCGGCGAGATGTGCAGGCGGCGCTTGCCGTCGTCGTCGGCGTTGGCCGGGTCCCGCTGGTCGGTCTGGAGGGTGACGATGATCTGCATCTTCGGGTCGCCGGAGGGCCAGAAGTCCAGCTCGTCGGAGTTGAACTTCTTCATCTGCTCGACCTTCGGCGTCTCGGTGATGGTGCCGATGACGGTGTGGCCGACCGGGTTGTCCTTCCAGTTGACGGACTTGATGCCGCCACCCATCAAAAGGCTGTTTGCATCGATGCTGGTCACTTGATGACTCCTCTTCTCCGGAGGTTCCGGATCCGGTTCTTGT
Source organism: Micromonospora sp. WMMD980 (assembly GCF_029626035.1). Lineage (NCBI taxonomy): Bacteria > Bacillati > Actinomycetota > Actinomycetes > Micromonosporales > Micromonosporaceae > Micromonospora > Micromonospora sp. WMMD980. Next base: position 21,298 of record NZ_JARUBE010000001.1, on the reverse strand, counting down.
CCTGGCTTCGGCTCTTGTCGCAGGTGCGGCAGAAGCGACTGCCGCTCTTCCCGATGTGCGTGTTGTCCTCCGTGTACTCGTGGCCGCGCGGGCAGTGGGTCCTTGCCGCCTGCGCCCTGCCGGAGTTGCCTCGCCGGACGTTGACCGCGTGCGCCACCGGTTCGAGGTGAGCCGGGTTGACGCAACTGGTCACCCGACACAGGTGGTCGAGGACTAGGCCCTCCGGGACCGGGCCGCGGTGGAGCTCGAACATCACCCGGTGGGCAAGGCGCATGCCGCCGTCGTGCCAGATGCGCCCGTAGCCGAACGGGTCCTTCGCCCGATGCCACAGCCAGCACTCGTCGTCGCCGCCCTGCACGAAGCCGCGGCGGAGGCGCTCCAGCGTGGTGGCGGTCATGCGATCAGCCCACGGAGCTGGTTGTTGATCTTCTGGTCGGTATCGCCCGGGCAGCCGGTCTGGTCCGCCGGCCCGCCGACCCTTCGAAACGGGCACCACGAACACGCCTTGCCGGGCTCGGCGGGCACCGCGGGCCACAGTTCGGGGTTGGCGGCGAGGTTGAGGCCGTTGACGCCGATGAGGTCGTGGGTCTCGTAGAACCGGTTGACGGCCCATTCGGCGATGTCGGGCCGGTACTCCTCGGTCCACTCCGCGCTGTCCGCGTAGTCGTGGGAGCGGGCCAGGAACACCAGCCGCACGTAGCGGACGTCGCGGCCGGCGCGCTCGTGGCCGCGCCCGTACAGGTGGGCCTGGACCCGGTACTCGGGCTTGACGAGCTGGTCGTTGGGGACGGTCTTGCGCTTGACGGCGCGCAGGGCGGTGACGCCGGTGTACTTCCAGTCGACGACCATCCCGTGGTCGGTGTCGTACGCGTCGCCGTGGCCGGTGATCGGGTCGACGTCGGGCAGACCGGGGTCGACGACCAGGGCCTCCTCGACGAGCCACCGTTCGCGGCCGAGCTGCGCGTTGTGGAAGCGCAGCGCCTCTTCCATGAGGCCGTGCATGGCGGTGCCCTGCATCGGCGCCCACGGAGGCCGCTTGTCCTCCGGCTGCCGCACGATGCCGGCGAGCTTCATGGCGATCTGCCGCTGGCAGGGGGTGCCCAGTTCGGACGGGCCGAGCCGGACCTGCTGGCTGCGGGGCCGGGACGCGTCGAGGTCACCGAGGACTTCCCGCATCTCGGCCACGGTCGACGGCGGCGGGCCGGCCGGCACCGCGATCTGCGGCGCCGGCGCGACGATCAGCCCGTCAGGGGTCTGCCCGGCCGGCGCGGTGACCGGCTGCTCGCCGCAGCATCGGCCGAGCCAGCCGCCCCGGGTCGGGTCGGCGCGGATCTCGTCGAGCTCCTCGATCGTGGCGCCGCAGCCGCCGCACCGGCCGCGGTAGGTGGCGCTGATCCACGGGCCGAGGCGGGCCGGCTCCTCGTCGACGGCCGGCCGGCAGTGCGCGCAGGCGGTGACGAGCAGCTCGGTGACCGCACAGCGCGGCTCGGCCGGAGCGGCCGGGGTCGGGGCGAGGCGCAGCGACTCGATGAGCGCGGCCAGCTCGCTGTCCACCGCCGACGTCATGCCGTCACCAGCTCAGCGACGACCGGGGCGTTGGCGATCTCCAAGAGGACGTCGGCGTGGCAGGGTTCGCCGATGGGGCACCAGCAGGCGAGGTTCTTGCCGGCGAGGTCGCGGCGGATGTCCGCGATGGAGACCTTGAGGAACCGGCCGCCGCGGCTCGGGTACGACAAGAGCATGCCGGGCGTCGGGCGGGTGAGGGTGAGCCGGAACAGCTCGACCAGCTCGGCGCGGGTGCCCCACCGCACGTAGGTCTCGACGACGTCCTCCTGGCTGAACCACATGTCGTGGCGGTTGCCGTCGCCGCTGATGCGGCCCTCGAAGTCCCAGGCGCGGCCGAACCGCTCCAGGTGGTTCGGGCCGTAGTGGACGAGGCCGCCCATCTGCTGGTGGTAGCCGAAGGGGTTGCCGAACTTGGTGGGGCGGCCGACGTAGGCGGTGTTGGCGGGCATCCGCCAGCCGGGGGTACGACGGCGCTGGATGCGCTTCGGCGTGGTCATGAGAGGACTCCGTTGAGGCTGGGAACGATGACGGCCCGGTGTGACGCCCGCGTGATCGCCGTATACAGCCACCGTCGGCCGTTGACGTGCCCCTCGATCGCGGCAGCGGCCGGGCCGAGCGTCTTCGCGTGCTCGCGGTACGCGGCGCCGTAGAAGACGGAGCTCTCGTCGACGACGAGGACGCGGGGCCACTGGGAGCCCTGACTCTTGTGGGTGGTGATGGCCTGGGCGAAGGTGGCGGCCACGACGGTGCCGCGGCCGTCCCGCTTCGCCTGCTTCTCGCCCTCCAGGTCGCGGAACCCGGACGCCCAGCAGGTCAGGTCCCGCTGGTTGCCTTCGTCGTCGCGGACGACGAGGCGGTGTCGGTCGGGTCGGTCGCTGTCGAGGGTGTCGACGACGTCGAACTGCTGGCCGTTGAACACCTCGGCCTCGCCGCTGTTGGCGAGGGCGATGATCCGGTCGCCGGCCTGGGGGCCGCCGGTGAGGCCGCGCAGCGCCCGCAGGAGGTGCACGGCCTGCCAGCGGGTGGCGTTGCGGCCGACGAGGACCTGGTCGAACTCCAGCAGTTCACCGATCGACATGCGGTCGAGGCGGCCGGAGTCGCCGTCCTGCCCGGTGATGCCGTAGTTGCGCTGGCCGGGCTGGCTGTCGCGGATGGCGGTGGCCATCCGGGTGACGGGGCTGTCGAGGGCGGAGCGGTGGATCTCGGTGAGGAGGTGGTCGGGTGCGGCGTTGATGAAGTAGCCGCCGCCGTCGACCGGCGGGAGTTGGGCGGGGTCGCCGAGGCACAGGATCTTCGTGCCGTAGGTGAGCAGGTCGTAGGCCATCCGCTCGCCCACCATCGACACCTCGTCGAGGACGAGGAGGTTGGCGGCGGACAGCTCGGACTCATCGCGGAGGATCCAGTCCGGGCTGTCGATCTTCGCCTGTTCGGCGGCGATGTGCCGGGCCAGCTCGGCCCGTTCGCCCGGGTCGTCGCTGTCGCGCAGCTGCGCCTTCAGCCCCTCCAGCCGCTTGCGGGCCTTTTCCACAGGCTGGTAGATGAGGCTGTGGACGGTCGACGCGCCGTCGCAGCCCTTCGACCGCAGGACGTAGGCGGCCTTGCCGGTGAACGCCGCGTACAGGGCGGAGACGCCGAGGCCTTCGACGATGTGCCGGGCGAGGGTGGTCTTGCCGGTGCCGGCGTAGCCGAACAGCCGGAACACCTGGCTGTCCCCGTCGGCGTACCAGTCGGTGATGCGGCGGATGGCCTCTTCCTGCTGGGGCGCGAAGTCGAGGTCGCCGGTGGCGACGGGCGCCGGCGGGGGCGGCTGTTCGGTGCCGACGAGGTCGGCCAGTCGCAGGTCGGTGTCGGTCATCGGGTGATCTCCGTGAGGTCGAGCTGGCCGGCGCGGGCCAGGATGACGACGGCGTGCGTGAGGGTCTTCGCGCCGAGCTGCCTGCGCATCCGTGCGAGTCGCGACCAGGTCGCGGCCTCGCTGGAGCCGAGACTGCGGGCGACCTGGCGGACGGTGTAGCCGGCGGCGATGAGCCGGATGGCGCGCAGGTCGATCGGCGCGACCTCCGGCGCGGCCGGCATGGTGAGGGCGGTCACTGCTGGTCTCCCGTCTCGTCGGTCATGGGGCAGCCGGCGGCCTTCCACGCGTTGAGGGAGGCGAGGACTTCCGGCGGGGTGTTCGCGCCGGCGCGGATGTCGGCGAGGATCTGCGTGCGGTCCTGGTCGACGGGGGTGGGCTGGCGCAGCGCCTGCACGACGGTCGGGTCGATGCGGCCGGTGCGCTCGTCGGGGCCGGCGGGCAGGGCCCGGTCGGCCCAGTGGTGGGGGGCGAGGGCTTGCCGGTCGGCGGGTGCGAGGGGGTTGTAGTCGGCGGGGGCGGGCACGACGGCGCCGCGGCGGTGCCGGCCGGTGTAGGTGGTGCTCACGGCAGGAGGTCCTTCCAAATGGGCCGGGGTTCGGCGGCGGTGGGCAGCGCGGCGAGCTGAGCGCGGAACGCGTCGATGGCCTGCTGCTGCGCGGGGGTGAGGTCGACCTCGGCGGCCCGAGCCTCGATGGCGGCGGTCGCGGTCTGCGCGGCCCGGGTGACGGCGCGGCCTTCGCGGCGTACCGGGGCGAGCACCGGCCCGTACACAGCCAGGGCGACGACCACGCACACGCCGATGGACGCGAGCGCCCAGATGGTCAGCGCGGTGTTCATGCCGCCGCCTGGGCGAGCAGGGTGACGAAGTTCCAGGTGGCGGTGGCGACGCAGTGGGCGATGCCGTAGAGGGCGGTCCAGAGGGCGAGGCTGGTGAGCAGGGCGAGGCCCCACGTGCGGCGGCGGGTCACGCGGCACCGTCCAGGGCGTCGGCCTCCATGGCGACGACCGCGGCGACGGCCAGGCGGTGCAGCGCGGCGACCGCGGCGGGCCGGCGCAGGCCGGCGACTGTGTCCGGGCCGACCCGGGCCAGCCACCGCGACGGCCGGTTCGGGTCGCCCTCAACGATGCCGAGGTACGTCGGCTCGTCGACGGGGCCGGTCTCGGCGACGGCGTGCGTGCCGTAGTCCATGAGCCGCACGGAGTGAACGGCACGACCGAGCCGAGTCAGCCGCCAGACCGCAGACCGGTCCGGACGCTCGACCCAGCCGGCGGTCGCCATCTCCGTGATGGCGGCGGTGACCTTCTGCGGCCCACGGTGCGGGTCGCTGACGTCCCAGGCGGCCGGAGCGCGCCGCGGGCCGGTGGGCGAGCCGTCGGGGCCGATGCCGTACTGGACGGTGCCGGCGGCGACCCGGTCGAGTAGGGTGAGGCGGAACGGAGTCGGGAACAGGCTCATGCGGCACCTCGCTCTCGCCGGTCCTGCTCGGCGGCGGTGATGTGCTGCGCGGCGAGCTGGCGGAGGTTGAACGGCGCAAGCCGGATCACCGGGGCGTGGTGGAGCTGGCGGGTCATCTCGGCGCAGTCGCAGGCCTCGCCGGCGCCGATGCCGCAGCAGTCCTTGATCTGCATGGCGTACGGGCCCCGGCCGGTGACCGCCCAGCCGGCGCCGGCGGTGCGGGTGGTGGCCGGCTCGTCCAGGTCGGCCCGGTCGAAGGTCAGGCCGGTCGGGTCGTCGACGCACGGGCCGGGCCCGGTCGGCGGGTTCGGGCCGGGGTACGGGTTCGTCGGGTGGCTCATCGGGCGCCGCCACGGCGAGAGTCGTTGCTGGCGGTGTAGAGCGCGATGTCGCAGTCGCCCCGCGCTCCGCGGTGCTCGAAGGGCAGCCGGTGGTACGGGCCGTCGCAGTCCTCGGTGACGCCCGGCTCGCCGACCAGGGCGATGCCCAGCGCGTCGATGGTGTCCTTGCGCTGCTCAAAGGTGCCTTGGTGGGCCACGGCTTGGAGGTTGAGCTGGAGAGCGATGGGGCTGATCTCGACGTGGCCCATCAGGTCGAGCTGGTCGGCGGCGCTGCGGAGCGCGGCCGCGAGGGAAGCCGGGCTGGTGTGGAGGTCCCGGCGGATGATCGGGGTACTCTGCGTCTGCACTTGGACTCCTCGTGTTGGGCTTGGATCCGGGTGGGGAGCCCCTGCCGGTCGGACGGCGGGGGCTTCGTCGTGCTCAGGCCGCTGCGTTCTTCGCGGCGGCCTTGCGCCGCCAGATGGCGACCTGGATCTCGGCGAGTGCCTGCGACAGCGCCTCGGTGGCGGCGCGGCCGGCGGGGCTGTCCGGGTCGATCGGGGCGACCTTCGGGACTCGGGGGCCGGACGGCGGCGGCGGCGTCTGTGGGCCGCTGGGCGGGTGCGTCACGGCGCGACCTCGAACAGCTCGTCGACGGTGGAGCCGAGGGACTCGGCGATGCGCATGGCAACCCGCAGGGTGGGCGTCTGCCCCTTGCGGATGCGCCAGAGGGTGGCCCGGTCGAGGCCGAGCAGGTTCGCCCGGTCCTGCTCGGTGTCCGCGAGGGATGTCGCGAGCCGATCGAACACGTCGGTTCGCAGCCGGATCGGCGACGATGCTGCAATGTCGCCTCGTGTCGGTGCTGCACTCATGCAGCAGACCGTACGCCGCAACACGGTGATGTTGCAACCATGCAACACATCAGCCGTTCGGCTGATTTGAGCGCGACCGGTCGGGCACCTACCGTTGCACGCATGCAACGTGGAGAGAGTGACGTCCGTCTACTTCGGCGCAGACGCCAGAGGATGCGGCAAGAGCGCCACACCACCCACCCAGACCCCCCGCGACCTGCGGAAATGCACGGCGGGCTGCTCTACGGTGTGCACGTGGGCACCACTCCAGCACCCCAACGCGGCACCTGGGCCGCATACGTGCGCGCCACCCGCGAGCACGTCGGGATGAGCAAGGTTGAGCTCGCCCGCCGCCTCAGCGTGGACCGCGGCACGATCGGTCGCTGGGAGTCCGGGGAGAGCCGGCCTGAGAGGGCGCCCGTCGTCGAGGCATTCGCGGGCCTCTTCGGCCTGGACCCGGACGAAGCCCTCGCCGCGGCAGGGCTCCGCAGCGGCACCACTGCGCAGACCCGACCCTCGCGCGATGTGCCCCTCGACCCCGACCTGAAGATCATCATGCGTCGGTTGACCAGCCCAGACGCCAGCGAGGCCGAGAAGGCCACCATCCGGGCCACACTGCGCTACCTGGCTCAGGTAGCCGAGCAGCAGGAGCGCGGCACGCAGAGGCCGGACCGCGCCGCGAGCTGATGCCCCGCCGCCGCCCGCTCGCCGCCGTTCCGGACCGACCGACCCGCGTCGTCCTCTACGTGCGCGTCAGCTCGTTGATGGGGAGGTCAGGAGACGATTTCCACTCGCCCGACGTGCAGACCGCGGCGATGCGCCGCGCCACCCACGGCATGACCGAAGTCGCCGTCATCGACGACATCGACGTCACCGGCACCCACTTCAGCCGCGAGGGCATCGACCGGGTACGGGCGCTCGCCCGCTCCGGCCAGCTCGACGCCCTCGCCGTCTACGACGTGTCGCGCTTCGGCCGCGACGTCCTGGAGAGCCTGCTCTTCCTGCGCGAGCTGGCGGCCGACGGCGTGCGGATCATCTCCGCCACCGAGCACATCGACACGTCCACGCCGGCCGGCGAGATGATGCTGATCAACATGCTGAACGTGGCCCAGTACCGGGCCCGGGAGATCGGCCGCGGCTGGTCCGCCGCGATCGCCCGCCGCGCCGACCGCGGCCAGCACCACGGCCGCCCCCTCGGCTACGTCAAGCAGGGCAAGCGCCTCACCCCGGACCTGACGCTCGGGCCGGCGATCACCGAGGTGTTCCGCCGGTACGCCGCCGACGAGCCGATCGGCGAGGTCACCGCCTACCTGGCCGGGGTGCGCGCCACCCCGATGCACACCCCGAACGTGAAGAAGCTGCTCGGGAACCCGGCGTACCTCGGTCTGGTCGTCGCCGGCGACCAGGTGTTACCCGGCGAGCACGACGCCCTGACCGACCCGGACACGTGGATCCGGGTGCAACGCCGGCTCGCCCGGGAAGCGGGAACCCCGCCGCGGGCGCTGGCGCACACCTGGTCGCTGGTGGGCCTCGTCGAATGCCCGCAGGGTCACCGGCTTCAGCGGCAGGGGGACCGCCTCGTCTGCGGGCAGGGCCGCGGCGACGTGAAGGGCGGCGGCTGCCCGGGTGTGGGCCGCCCGCTGCTGGCCCGGGTGGAGGACGAGGTGCTCGCCCAGGTCGCCGACTACGCGCGGCGGCTGCGCACCGACGCCGGGACGCGGGCGGCGCGGCTGGCCCGGGCTACCGCCGGGCGCGCGGATCGGGGGCGGCTGGAGCGGGAGGTGGCCGAGGCCCGGGCCGCGATGGTGAAGCTGGCCACGCGCAACGCGCTCGACCAGCTACCCGACGCCGTCTACCAGGAGGCCCTGTCCGGCCTGCGCCGTACGGAGCAGGCAGCCGCCGCCGAGCTGGCCCGCCTGGCGCCGGCGGTGGAGGTGCCCGACCCGGAGCGGGAGGCGACGGCGGTGGAGACGCTGCTTCGGTTGTGGCCGGACATGACGATGGCCGAGCGCGGGAAGGCGCTACGCGCGGTGGTCGAGCGGGTCGTGGTCCGGCCGGCGGAGCACTGGCGGCAGCCGGAGAATGAGCGCGTGGAAGTGCAATTCCGCTGGTAGCAGTTCTCGCACTTTCTAATACTCCACGATCGTGACGTAGGTGTCGAACATCGCCCCTCCCAGGGATCGGTTGTCCGGATGAGCGTGGGCCGAACCGGGCCGTCCGGACAGCCCGCCGGCCCCGCGCCTGTGGACGACGTACGGCCTGTGGACAACCGCCTGATCAAGGTCCCCATCTGCTAGGCCGATGGGCCCTACGGGTACGAGCTGCGGCGAAACATGATCGGAACGTGACCGGCGGGAGGCGTTCCGGAATCGTGCCGGTTGGGTAAGTACTTGATCAACCGAGAGAAAGGGAGCGCCGATGCTTCTCCGAGACGTCCGCGAGGCAGGGCGATGAGCGCCGTGGCGAACCCCGCGACCGTGGGCGAGTGCCTGCGGGTCGGTGCCGGGTTCTCCCAGGGCGACCGCAACTGGATCGCCGAGCAGTTCGCGACGCTTGACGCCCGGCTCGCCAGCTTCCACGCCGACGCCACCGAGCTGGAGGTGTCGGTCAAGGACCGCGAGGCCCGGGGCCAGAAGGTGACCCTGGAGTGCTGGGTGGCCGGCCGGCAGAAGATCGTCACCACCTCGACGGAGGAGGACCTGCACGCCGCGCTCAACGATGTCCGGGACGACCTGCGCCGCAAGCTCAACGACGCGAAGACTCGGCAGGAGCCGCGCAACAACAAGCACCTGCGCGCGACGGAGCAGCCCGACCCCGTCCCGCTGGACGACGTGCTGCGCCAGGACGCCGAAACCGCCTGACCCGGACCCGGCCCGCCCGCACGGTGCCGGCGGGCGGGCCGGCCGCAGGTGTCAACAGGGCCCCTTCCTCTACCGAATGCGTTAACAGGGGGCCCGGCCTTACACCCCTACCGCCGGGTAGCTCGGCGGCGTACCGTCGCGGTCGTGGAACCGGACGTGCTGGGAGCGCCCTACGAGCGGCGCACGATCGAACTGGGCACCGACGACGAGGGACCGGTCGTCGCGACCCTGGTCCGCCGCCGCGCCGACCGACCGACCGGCCGGGCCGTGCTCTACGTGCACGGCTTCGTCGACTACTTCTTCCAGACCCACGTGGCCGACTTCTTCGCCGCGCGCGGCTGGGACTTCTACGCCCTCGACCTGCGCAAGTACGGCCGCAGCCTGCTCCCGCACCAGACCCCGAACTTCTGCCGCGACCTGAGCGACTACTTCCCCGAGCTGGACGCCGCCGCGGAGATCATCCGTGCCGACGAGGGCCACGAGACGCTGCTCGCCATGGGCCACTCGACCGGCGGCCTGATCATCTCGCTCTGGGCGGACGCCCGCCGCGACGCCGGCCTGGTCGACGGCATCGTGCTCAACAGCCCCTTCTTCGATATCAACGCTCCCTGGTTGGTCCGTCGACCGCTCGCGGCCGCCGTCTCCCGCCTGGGCCGCCGGGCGCCGCAGCGCATCCTGCCGTTCGGGCTCGGCACCGTGTACGGCGAGAGCCTGCACGCCGACCACCGCGGCGAGTGGCGCTACGACCTGGCGTGGAAGCCGCTGGCCGGGTTCCCGGTCCGGGCCGGCTGGCTCGACGCGATCCGCACCGGCCAGCGCCGGCTGCGCGCCGGGCTGGGCATCGAGGTCCCGGTGCTGCTCGCCTGCTCGACCCGCAGCTTCCGGGGCGCGAAGTGGCACGAGAGCGCCACCGGGGCCGACGCGGTGCTCGACGTGGAGCACATGGTGCGCTGGGCGCCCCGCCTCGGCCGGCACGTCACGGTGGCCCGCTTCGACGGCGGGCTGCACGACCTCACGCTGTCCAGCCCCGGCGTACGCGAGAAGGTCTTCGCGGAGGTCGGGCGGTGGGCGGAGGGCTTCCTCCGCGCCGGCCCGACCGAGCCGGAGCCCGCGCCGCCGGCCCCCCGCCGCCCGGTCAAGGAACCCGCCGACGCGAGCGCCGAGGGCTGAACTGCCGGCCGTCTCCTTCGGTAGGTGGTGAGAAGGGGCCCCCTCTCTACCGGAGGCGTTAGGAAGGGGCCCCTCCTTCCGCTGCCTCGGCGAGCGCCGCACGGATGCGGTCGAACGTGGCGACCGGGTGCCCGCCGTCGCGGGCCGGCAGCAGCAGGCCCAGGCAGCGCGGCACCGGCTCGTCCGCCGCCCCGGCCTCCACCGTGAAGACCGGCGCGCCCACGTACCCGGCGGGCAGCTCGACGGTCACCCGCACCCCGTCGGCGTCCCGGGCGACCCGCTCGACCACCGCCTCCAGCGGCCGCGACCCGTCGTCGCCGACGCCCAGCGCCAGCACGAACGCCGAGCCGGGCGCCGCGCCGATCCGGGCGACCGCGTCGGCCGGCGCGGCCAGCGCCTCGGTGACCTGCTGGGTACGCCAGCGCCAGCCCCGGTCGTCGGCGTGCCCGTGCAGCCCGCCGGTGGGCATGGCGGCCACCCCCAGCTCCGGCAGGCGCAGCCAGTGGTCGGCGAAACCGGGCAGCTCGATCGGCTCCGCCGCCCCCTCGGCCGGCTCGGTGACGCTCGGCCGGAGCAGAATCTCCCCGTACGGCCGGTCGGTGAGCGCGTCGGCGGTGAGCAGCCACTCGTGCGCGACATCCCCGTCGTCGGTGGCGCCGACCAGCTCGCTGTAGAAGAAGGCGGTGCCGACCGTGCCGGCCGGCGCGCCGGGCCGCTCCGACCCGGCCACGGGCAGGATCGACCGCCCGAGGTGCTTGCACAGCTCGAAGACGATCTCGTTTTCGGTTTCCTGGTCGAGCAGCATCCGCCGAGGGTACGGACCGGGGCGCGCCCGCCGGCCCTTGACCCGCCGGAACTCCGGTGCCGGATGCGGCCCGGGCGTGGGACGCTGGCGGCGACGTGGGCGCGCCCACCCGTACCCCCGGCCGGGCCGGAGCCGGCGGTACCCTCTTGGCGCGACGACCGTCGACGCGCGCCCGTAGCTCAGCGGATAGAGCAGGGGACTTCTAATCCCAAGGCCGCAGGTTCGAATCCTGCCGGGCGCACTCTCACGCAGCAGGCTTGACCTGCCGTCACCAGCACCGCGCGGATCTGCGCCGACACGCTCGGCTTCGCCTACTTTTACGTCTCATCCAACGAGAACGCCGCGAAGGTGACCGCCTCCGACTACGACTGCATCACCCTGTCCGCCACGGGCGGCGGCGGAGGACTCCGGCATCGGTAACCCGCACCGCCAGCAAGAGACGATGCCCGGTAAGGATCACGCGGAGGCTTGCCGGGCGCTGTCATCCCGTCTAGCGACAGGGACCAATGGGTCGGGTGCGACGTGAACTCGGCACGGTAGGTTCATCTCGTGCTTCCGATGACTCTGCAAGAGATCACCGCCGCTATCGGTGGAGCCGTCCACGACGCCCCCGACACGGTGACGGTGGCGGCCCCGGTCGTGTTCGACAGCCGGCGCGTAGAGCCCGGCGGGATGTTCGTGGCGCTACCCGGTAAGCGTGTCGATGGGCACGACTACGCCGTCCAGGCGATCGAGGCTGGCGCGGCGGCTGTGCTGGCATCGCGGCCAGTTGGAGTGCCGGCGGTGGTCGTGGAGGACGTGCCCGCCGCCTACGGGAGGCTGGCCCGCGCGGTCGTGGACCGACTTCCGCAGACCACGGTGATCGGTGTGACTGGTTCGGTGGGCAAGACGTCGACCAAGGACATCCTCGCTCAGATCCTCCCGACGTGGGGTGCCACGGTGGCGAACCGGGCATCGAACAACAACGAGTTGGGGTTGCCCTACACGGTCACCCGCGCGACCGCCGACACCCGGTATCTCGTGTTGGAAATGGGCGCCCGTGGCATCGGGCACGTGGCCTACCTGACCCGGATTGCCCCGCCCAGGGTCAGCGTGGTTACGCGCGTCGGCCACGCGCACCTTGGCGAGTTCGGATCGGTGGAGAACATCGCTCAGGCCAAGGGCGAGATCGTGGAGGCGCTACCGGACATCCTCGACGGCGGGTTGGCCGTGCTCAACGGCGACGATGCGTTGGTTGCCGCGATGGCGAGCCGCACCACCGCACGGGTGCTGACGTACGGCATCGACAACCCGGCCGACGTGCGCGCCGAGGATGTGACCCTGGACGAGCTGGGCCGGGCTGCCTTCCGGCTCGTGCACGACGGTCAGGCCGCCGACGTGCGGTTGCGCCTCTACGGGTTGCACCAGGCGTCCAACGCGCTTGCCGCCGCAACGGTCGCCCTCGGTTTGGGCCATCCGATTGAGGCGGTAGCCGAGGCGGTGTCACAGGCCGAGGCGGTGTCGCCGGGACGCATGCAGGTCAGCAACCGCGCGGACGGCGTGACGATCATCAACGACGCCTACAACGCCGCGCCGGATGCGATGCGCGCCGCGTTGCGCGCCTTGAAGGCGATGACGGAGGACGGCCGGCGGGCGGTCGCGGTGCTCGGGGAAATGGCCGAGCTGGGCGAGCACGCCGCCCAGGTACACCGCGAGATCGGGCAGCACGTGGCCGAGGTCGGGGCCGGGTGGCTCGTGGCCATCGGCGGAGCCGACGCCGGGCAGTACGCGGCCGGAGCCGCCGGCACCGGCACGACGGTGGACCGGGCGGGCACCGTGGCCGAGGCGTGGGAACTGCTGCGCGACGGGTTGCGGCCGGGCGATGTGGTGTTGGTCAAGGCGGCCAACAGCGCCGGGCTCCTAGTACGGCAGCCGCCGTTTGAGATGTTGCTGGTGGGGGTCGGTAGACGAGGTGCGGCCACCGCGTGATCGTCTGTCTGCTGTGGACATAACTTCAGATCTGGCGGTGGCCGCGTGCCACAGCGTAGACCCTGCCCGGTGGCGGCAGGTCCTGGCCGGGGTGTGCGATGCGTTCGCGGGACGGTTCGGGCGGGTGGAGCCGCGGCGGGCGGCGGCGGCGTTCGTGACAGGGCTGCTCACGAATATCGAAATCAAGACGTGTTGGCAGTTGGCGGAGCAGGCCGGGCATGGCCGGCCGGACGCGATGCAGAGGTTGCTGTATCGGGCGAAGTGGGACGCCGACGCGGTGCGTGACGACGTGCGACAGGTCGTCGTCGACCGGCTTGGCGACCCCGACGGGGTCCTCGTCGTTGACGAGACCGGCGATCTGAAAAAAGGTGTGCACACCGTCGGTGTCCAGCGCCAATACACCGGCACCGCCGGGCGGATCGAGAACGCGCAGGTTGGCGTGTTCCTGGCCTACGCGAGCAGACACGGCCACACCCTGATCGACCGCCGGGTCTACCTACCGAAGTCCTGGACCGACGATCGACAGCGGTGTGAGCAGGCCGGCGTCCCGGACGACGTCGCGTTCGCCACCCGATCCGAGCTGGCCGACGACATGATCACCGCCGCTGTTCAAGCCCTGGTCCCGGCCCGATGGGTCGCCGCGGACGAGGCCTACGGCAACAACACTCGGCTGCGGGGTGAACTGCGCAAACTGCGCCTCGGCTACGTCTTGGCGGTCTCCTGCGATCATCTCGTGCCGATCGACGGCGGGAAGACCCGTTGTCGCGCCGACCGGCTGGCCGCCGACCTGCCTGCCACCGCGTGGACCCGGCGCAGTGCCGGCGACGGGTCGAAAGGGCCACGGTTCTACGACTGGGCATGGCTGACCGACGTCGGCGCCGACGGCGACTCGGACGACGACGGCCGGCACAGTCTGCTGATCCGCCGCAACAACACCACCGGTGAGCTGGCCTTCTACCGTTGCTGGACACCCGGCCCGGCCACCCTCGCCCAGCTCGTGCGGGTAGCGGGAGTTCGTTGGGTCGTGGAGGAATCGTTCCAGGCCGGAAAGGGTCAGGTCGGTCTTGACCAGCACCAAGTCCGCCGCTGGACGTCCTGGCACCGGTTCACCACCCTGGCCCTGGCAGCCCTCGCGGTCCTCGCGATCTGCGCCGCCGACGCCCGAACAGCAGACCGTCACGGTCAACCCGACATGATCGAGCTGACCGTCAACGAGATCCGCCGCCTGATCAACATCCTGCTCATCCGGCCGACCCGCAGCATCGCCTACCGTTTGCGCTGGTCAACATGGCGACGCCGACACCAAGCACGAGCCAAACGAGCCCACTACGCCCGCCGCCTCAACCTCGAATTCCCACCATGATCACGAATGGCGGCTGCCGTACTAGCGCTCGCGGACAAGCTGAACGAGGAACCCGGCGCTGTCACCGCCCAGGCGTAGAGGTCACGCGGACAACGCGACCTCGGACCGGCTGCTCAGGGCGTCGAGGATCGCCGGGCCGTAACCGGTGACGTCGCCGGTGCCCATGGTCAGCACCACATCACCGCGGCCGGCCATCCGACCGACGATCCGGGCGGCGTGGTCGGGGCCGAGCGGCAGGCAGTAGTCGCCGTCACGCAGCCGCCCCAGGATGGCCGTGCCGTCCGCGATCGGTCGACCCTCCGGCACGGTGCCGTGCACGTCGAGCAGCAGCACGTAGTCGGCCTTCTCCGCCAAGACCCCACCGATGCGGTTGCCGAAGGCCAGGACCCGGGCGTGTCCGGACGGCTGGAACACCACGAACACCCGACCCCGCGCCAGGGTGCGCGCGGCGTCCAGGTCGGCGGCGATCTCGTTCGGGTGATCGGCGTACGAGTCGATCACCGTCACCCCGGAGCGGGTGTCGATGTGCTCGAACCGACGGCGCACCCCGCCGAACGTGCACGCCGCGCCGGCCACGTCGGCGGGGTCGAGCCCGAGCGCCACCGCGCACGCCACGGCCGCCACCGCGTTGTCCAGGTGGTGCGTGGCCGGTCGCGGCAGGGTCACCCCGACCACGACGCCGTTGGGCATCCGCACCGACCCCGACGCGCTCCACCCCTCGGCGTGCACGTCCAGCAGCCGCACGTCCGCCGCCCGGTCGCGGCCGTAGCGCAGCACCGTCAGATCGGGTCGCTCGGCGGCGATGACATCGGCGGCCACCGTCGCGCCCACGCAGTCGGCGTTGACGATCAGGAACCCGTGCGGTGCGATCCGCGCCCCGAACCCGACGTAGGCGCGCAGCACGTCGGCGTGGTCGGTGAAGTTCTCCGGGTGGTCGTCGGTCACGTTGGTGATGACCGCGATTGACGGGGCCAGGAAGTGGAACGACCGGTCCGACTCGTCTGCCTCCGCGACCAGCAGCCGGGACGCGCCGAGGTGGGCGCCCGAGCTTGGCCCGTTCAGGTCGGCCCCGATGAGGTACGTCGGGTCCTGCCCGAGGGTGCGCAGGATGTGCGCGAGCATGCCGGTCGTCGTGGACTTGCCGTGCGACCCGGACACCGCCACCAGCCGCCGCCCGGCGGCCAGCCTGTCCAGAACCTGCGCCCGGTGCACCACCGGGATGCCGGCGACACGCGCCGCGCGGACCTCCGGCGCGTTCTGCGCAACGGTCGTGTAGACGACGCACGACGCGCCCTCGATGTACACCGCGTCGTGGCCGACCTGCACCCGGACGCCGGCCGTACGCAGCGCCGCGAGAGCCGCCGAGTCGTGTAGGTCGCTTCCGGTGACCTGGTGGCCCATCTCGGCCAGCAGCCGGGCCAGGCCGGACATCGCGCAGCCGCCGACGCCCACGAAGTGCGGGCGGGACAGGTCGATCGGACCGTCGTACGCCTCGATCGTCGGGTTACCAGTGATCGTGTCAGTCATGGTGTCGTGTCTCCTTCGGTAGAACTGGGGGATTGTTGCCAGGAGCAGACGTACGAAGCGGTTCACCTCCCTCCACTCGTGCGATTCCTCGGGCACGGCCGACCTGGCCCCGGGTCATCACCTCGGCCGCGTGGGTCCAATTGATCTGCGCCGGCCCGTTAATCGACTCGGCCTCCGAGGACGGGTAGCCAGGGCCGGAAACCGAGTTGCCAGGCCACATTGGCGAAGGAGAGGGCCGGCGGCCCTTGCGCGAGGTGCGGCAGGTTGGGCAGGCACATGGCCGACCGCCGGGGAAGCGGCGCGACCGGTGCGGGCGGTGCCTGGGACGGACCAGGTCATCGTCGTCATCCATGAGAAGGGGCCGACTCGGCAGCGATCCGTGGCGCTACGCCGAAGTAGTGCGGTCCGCCCACCCGTCGTGCGCCGATCAACTCCGGACGCGTCGCTCCCGGGACCCGTCGCGGTAGACGCAGCGCGATGCGGAACACCCGCACGGCGCTGTCACGGACGGAGCACGACCCAAGCGACCCACAGCCGATGCATCGTCCATCTGCACTCGATACCGCGTGCCGGTTTAGCTCGGCTTGCGCGATGTCGACCTGACCACCACCGAGGTAAGTCGTCACGTGATCTGCCTCCAAGGGGGGTGGGGCACGCCGCGTAAATCCATCCACGCTGGTCACACGGCGTGCCCCGCCCATCGCCCACCACCACGGCGCGCACCGCTCGTAGCAATGGGGAGCCCACTGCGGTCTCCGGTATGCAAGACGGAGGGGATATGGCCTAATGTGCACCGGGTTGGCCGCTGTCTTGCGTACCTACAGCGAATCGCAAACCACAGCCCGTAGGTACTCTGTGACGCACGTCGAAGCGGTGAACGTGGTGAAAGATCGACTAAAGGCGGGGGGCGCTGTGCCGCAACCAGGACCCGGAAATGCCAAGCTCGCAGCCGTCATCGCGGAGGCGGGAATGTCTCACGCCGAGGTTGCACGAGCGCTGGTCCGCGTCGCCCAGGAGAGCAACGCCAACGAGTTCGTCGGAGTAGGCCGCTCCCACGTCTCTCACTGGATCGCTGGCTCCAAACCCTCCGGCCGGGCACCTCTGCTGCTCTGTGAGGCGCTGTCTCGAAAGCTCGGTCGGGTCGTCACTCTCGACGAGATCGGGTTGCCCGGCCAACCGCTGTCCTCAACGGACATGCTCGGTTGGCAGGTCGATACGCTGTCATCGCTAACCGAACTCGGGAGAGTCGACGTGGACGCTGAACGCAGACGCGTTCTCAGCACTGCCGCCTACTCGCTCGCCGCGCTGGCGCTGCCAACCGATCGCTGGTGGACGCACATGGCCGAGCGTGGCCAGACCCGTGGTGCAGGAGCTGGCCGGAACGTGAGTAAGGGCGACGTCGAGGCAGTGACCGACATGGTTTCGCTGTTCTCACGCGTTGACCAGCGGCGAGGTGGCGGACACGCCCGCTCGGCAGTCGTCCAGTACCTCACCTCCGACGTGGCGAACTACCTACGCGGCCGGTACGCCGACGAAACCCTCAGACGTGACATGTTCACCGCCGCCAGTGAGCTGGCCTACCTGGCGGGCTGGATGGCGTTCGACAACGGCGAACACAACGTCGGCCAGCACTATTTCAACGTGGCAGTGAAGCTGGCCGCCGAGGCCGACAATCCTGCGATGGCAGGCCACGTCCTACGCGCAATGGCGCACCAGGCCGTCGACCTCGGGCACCACAAGCACGCTCTCGACCTGGCGGCGGCTTCCGTCGACGGTGAGCGCTACGAGTCCGCCTCCCCGAGAGAGCGCGCACTACTCGGCGTTGTCTACGCTCGCGCGCTCGCGGTGAACGGCGAGAAACAACGCTCCGCCCGCGCGCTACTCCGTGCCGAGGATGACCTCTCCTCCGCCACCCAAGGCGACGACGAACCCGGGAGGGTCTTCTTCTTCGCGGAAGCCAGCCTGGCTCACGAAACTGCCTGCGCGCTTCGCGATACGGGCGACTTGGCGGGCGCGGCGAGACACTTCCGCCGCAGCGTGAGGACCCGGAAAGCCTCGGCCTTTACGCGCACCCATGCAGTCACCCTCGGATACATGGGAGCAGTGCAGGCACGACAGGGCGAGATCGAGGAAGCCTGCGGCACGTGGTCCCGCGCGCTGGACGCGATGGACGGCGTCCGCTCGGGCCGCACACGCCAAGTTGCCGCCGACATGCGCGCCATCCTTGCCCCCTACACGCGCCGCAACATCCGAGCAGTCCGAGACATCGACACGCGAGCGAAGAGCTACCTGGCAGCGTTCGCCTAAACAGCAACCCCGAAGACCGGAGGCCGCGATGACAGCCGAAAGATTCACCGTCGAACCCATTGCGCACGTCGTAGGCGGGCGAACCGAGCCGACCGACGACTACTGGGGCGGCAGCCGAGCGATCGTCCGAATCGATGGCGAACGCTTCTCGCCGGCTGCCACCAAAGGGCTTGATGAGTTCTCTCACCTAGAAATCGTCTTCCGCTTCCACCTCACAGATCCTACCGATCTGCATCTTGGTGCTCGCCGCCCGAGAGACAACCCCGAGTGGCCCGAGGTAGGCATCTTCGGCCACCGCAACATGCGCCGCATCAACTGGCTAGGCGTATCCCGGTGCCGCCTCATCAAAGTTGAGGGTCTTGACCTTCACGTTGAGGATCTGGACGCGGTTAGCGGCAGCCCCGTTTTTGACATCAAGCCTTGGTTCTCGGAATTCGGCCCGCGAGGCGAAGTTCGCCAAGCCGACTGGACAACTCAGATGTTGGGACTCTACTTTTCGCCGCCGATCGAGAATCAGAAATAGCGAACATCTGAAGGACGACATATTCGGGTGGGCAGACCACTTCGACCTGCCACTTCACCCGAAAGCTAATCGCTAGGGCCAGCACTAGACTGGCTGTCGACATGACTCGCAGCCGTCGAATTGAAATGGAAACGCAACCTACCTGCCGAGCATTTGTAAGTCCCAGGGCGGGTTAACGAACGGCCAGGGAGGTCTCGTGCCGGAGTTCAAGGTCGAGGTCGAAGCTGAGGATGCGACACTTGCTGATCTCTGCTCGATGTATTGGGCTACTGAAGACGACGGCTCCTTCTCATGGACAGTAAAAGAATTATCAGAGCGCTTTGAACAGCCCGCACATAAGATCAGCAAGACCGTCTCGGAATCTTGCTATGCCCGCTCGTCCAGCAAGTCATGCGTTGAGTGCGGCAAGGGATTCATATACAGAACTCGTTCGGAATGGACCTCCGGCCACCGCTTCGCACCCACCCGTTGCCGGACCTGCGTCGAATCAGAGAAGCAACGACTGGAAGCTGACCGACGTAGAGCGGCGGCAGCTATGCAGGCTGCGATCTCCGAGCACTTCGAAGTAGCGGAGAGCGGGTCACCGATTCGTGCCGAAGATCTCGATCTGCCATCGGCTCTAGCGGTGGCCGCATTATTCGAAGACGGAGAAGAGGTCTCCGAAGGAGTTACCGTTCCAGTCGTAGAACGAGGCACCCCCTTAACGCCTACATCAGACCTTGATCTGAAGCTGCTCAAAGCCCTCATCGACCGAGGGATTCTACAGATACATCCCTCTTCGTCATCCGATGCTTTCGTATGGAAGGACGATGGCACGCTTGACAACCAACATTACCCAATGCTTGCGTCTTATTATCTGACAGGCACTGGCGATGTGGAGAGTCGGCTTCGAGAATACCTCAAGGGACTTTCCCAGATAATCTCTCGGGACAACTGGCCCGACCGTTGGACGGACCAGTTCTCGGACTTCTGGTTCGACCTCGCGGTGTCGGAGTGCAAAGCCTATTTGGTTCACATGCTCAAACGACATGGGCTCGATTTTACGCCAGGGCAACGGACAGAAGAGGTTTTCCGCCACGCGCTGCGTTGGTACTCAATCGGTCAGATGTACTACTTCATCTGGCGAGCAGCAAGAGATAGCGCCGCTTACATGGCGAGGGAACGGGTGCCTGCAAAGCAGGCCGCGAACAGCGCAATAACTAGAATCTCGGGAGACGTCGATCGCGCCTACGCCCAAGGTTGGGACGTAAGCGTTTATCGGCGCGACTCACGCTTGCCACAGTCGACGATTTCGCACATACTTTTCTCCCGAGCACTCCAACTCGAAGACGCTATGGCATATTCGCCGGTTGACCTTCCCGTCAGGCGAGCGGGCTTAGAATTGGCGTGGGAGAAGATTGACTTCACCGCCTTTGAGCGTCTTATCTTCCAGCTTGTTGTCGAGACCGAGGGTTACGAAAACGTCGATTGGCTTATGCACACCAACGCCGCCGACCATGGGCGTGATGTGAGTGCCATGCGCCTTCGCAAAGATCCATTGAGCGGGCATAGTTCACAGCGAGTCGCAATTCAATGCAAGCATTGGCTCTCCCGCGCCATCCGTGATACTGATGCAAGCCAAGCCGTCGTAAGCATCAGCCACTGGGACAATCCGCCATTCGATGTGCTTGTTCTGGCGACTAGTGGACGCTTCACCTCTGACGCCATCGCCTGGATCGAACGACACAATTCCCGTGGGCAGCGCCCAATAATCGAAGTTTGGAATGACGCCCGCTTGGAGTTTCTACTGAATGAGCGGCCTCATCTCATCCGCAGCTTCGGTTTACGCTAGATTGGGTTCAGCTCTACAGAGGCCACCTACCCACGCCTGCACTACGCGCCGACCGTCGTGCAGGTGTGCCCGCTGTGAGCCCGGACGCCGTTGGACCCGGCATCACGAGCTGACACGGACCGGCAAGCATAGGGGTGTCTACCAGGACAGATAGACACCCCTAGCCACTCATGACAACGCGCTAACCCGTGCGGAATTCAACTTCTAATCCCAAGGCCGCAGGTTCGAATCCTGCCGGGCGCACCGGTAACTGCCAGGAGTTGGACACCGCCGCCTTACGGCAGCAGGGCCGACAGCAGCAGATCGGCCACCCTCGCCGGCTGAGTGATCATCGCCAGATGTTCGGCGTCCAGGCTCCGGACCCGGTATCCACGTTCCTCCGCCTGCACCGCCGTGGCCTGGTACGCGGCGCTTAACTGGAGGTAGACCCGTCCGGCAGAGTGCCACCCCCGCCCTGGTGCCGGTAGCACCTCGGAGACGAGCTGCCACGGAAGCTCGGGTAAGCCGTGCAGCACCCGTCGCCGCTGTTCCGGGTCGGGCAGGATCTCGGCGATCGAGTGGGTGGGGAACCAGGTGTCCCACGTCGGCAGCCGGCCGGGAGCCGCCAGCTCGCGCAACCATGTGGCCTGCTCCGGCGGCAGCGACCCTAACCAACTCGTCCCCGGATGTGGCAGGCGGGCATCCATGAAGACGACGTCGAGCCGGTCGCCACCGACGGCGTCGGCGATGCCGGGCAGATAGGGACCGGCGCGGCTGTGGCCCACGACCACGGTGGGCGTGCCCCGGGTGATGTCGGCGGCGGACTCGCAGACCGCCGCGTGGAAGGACGGTGACTCGACCAGAGCGCGAAGGTCCAGGACCGCCACCCGCCACCCTGCCTCTTCGAGGTGCGGCC